>NZ_JARESQ010000049.1:0-1061 GCF_046028085.1 Paraburkholderia sp. RL17-380-BIE-A | reverse complement strand
CCGGCCAGCCAGCCGTGATACACCTCGACGCGCTGCCCCACCGCAGTCCAGTCCGTGCTGCCGGTTGCCCCTTGCGTGAGAATCATCGTGTCGCTTTCGGGCAGGTAGATGATCCGGGTAAGTTGCGAGATGGTGCGTGGGATCGGCATCGTGATCGCGGCGCCCCAGACCGGTTTGCCACTCGAATCGAAACCTGTCAGTGGGTAGTGTGAAATGACATTGGTCTTGTCGAGACCCGCCCAGATATCGCCCTTGCTATCCAGACAGAAGCCATTGCGCACGCGTGCCGTCGTAGCGAAGGCCGTTCCCGGCAACGCGCCATCAGGAATCGCAATGTAGCCGCTCGCCGGGTTGAAGTGGAAAAAGTAGAAGGTATCGGGGTTCTGACTCGCGGCGACGAGTATCCGGTGCCCTCTCACGCTGGCGATCTGCGCAAAATGTTCGCCACGTTCGTGGTCGGCAAGATTGATCCGGGGGTCGGCCGGATAGGTGATCGGGTCGATTGTGTTGGCAACCAGGGTGCCACCCACGGTACCCGAATAGATATTCATTCCGCCGTAGAAGATCGCCCCGTCGGTGGCCGGATCCGGAGCCGCGTTGCCCTCGAAGTTCACCGATTGGAGCTGCCAGCGCAGAACTCCGGTCCCGTCGTATGCGTGGATGTCGGTGCCGCCGTTACGGCCGAGGTCCCATGACCCTCCCCATGGATTGTTCAGGACGTAGAGATCGCGCGCGGAATCCCTGCCGATGCCGGTGACGCGCGTAAAGCGCTTATCGCCCACTTGCCCTTTTATGCCATTGGCCGTACTGAGAAAGCCGCCTTGAACACCGAACGTCCCCGCGGCATACGGCGTGCCGGACACGTCATAGATCTTGATATTCATATCCGGCCCTTCGTCGCCGATCCATAGCTGGTCGCTCGTCGCATCGAAGTACAGCGAAGCGGGCCGCGTTTTGGCCGGCAACTGGATAGTGTTCCGGCGCTCCCCGCCTGGACTGAACTGGATCACGGTGCCCAGGCTCTGTTGTGCGACCCAGACGTTTCCAGCTGCGTCTACCGC
>NZ_JARESQ010000048.1:0-1198 GCF_046028085.1 Paraburkholderia sp. RL17-380-BIE-A | reverse complement strand
ACGATGACGCAGGAAGAATTCACCGAGGCCGAGTCGTGCATGAACCGCTCGCGCGGCCACTGCATGACGATGGGCACGGCGTCGACCATGGCCTCGATGGTCGAATCGCTCGGCATGGGCCTGCCGCACAACGCGGCGATCCCCGCCGTCGATGCGCGCCGTCAGGTGCTCGCGCATCTCGCGGGCCGGCGCATTGTCGACATGGTTCGCGAGGATCTGACGATGGACAAGATCCTCACGCGCCAGGCCTTTGAAAACGCGATCCGCACGAACGCCGCGATCGGCGGCTCGACCAATGCGGTCGTCCACCTGATCGCGCTCGCGAAGCGCATTGGCGTGGAGTTGTCGCTGGAGGATTGGGAGCTGGGTTCGAACGTGCCGTGTCTCGTGAATCTGCAACCGTCCGGCGAGTATCTGATGGAGGACTTTTACTACGCGGGCGGCTTGCCGGCCGTGTTGAAGCAACTCGGCGAGCAGGGGCTCCTGCATAAAGAAGCGCTGACGGTGAACGGCAAGACGCTCTGGGACAACGTGCGCAACGCGCCGAATCACGACGAGAAGGTCATCACGACCTTCGCCGAGCCGTTCAAGCCGAAGGCCGGCATTGCGGTGCTCAAGGGCAATCTGGCGCCGAATGGCGCGGTGATCAAACCGTCGGCGGCGACCGCGGCGTTGCTCAAGCATCGCGGCCGCGCGGTCGTGTTCGAGAACATCGAGGAGTTGCACGCGAAGGTCGACGACGATTCGCTCGACATCGACGAGCATTGCATCATGGTGCTCAAGGGCGCGGGGCCGAAGGGTTATCCGGGCTTTGCGGAAGTCGGCAACATGCCGCTGCCGAAAAAGGTGCTGCAAAAAGGCATTACGGACATGGTGCGCATTTCGGATGGCCGCATGAGCGGCACGGCTTACGGCGCGGTGGTGCTGCACGTATCGCCGGAAGCGGCCGCGGGCGGCCCGCTCGCGTTCGTGCAAACCGGCGACATGATCGAGCTGGACGTCGAAGCACGCCGCCTGCATCTGGACGTCACCGACGAGGAACTCGCGCGCCGGCGCGCAGCATGGCAGGCGCCGGAAGCGCCCAAACGCGGCTACTACAAACTCTACGTCGAACACGTGCTGCAAGCCGACCAGGGCGCGGATCTGGATTTCCTGGTGGGATCGAGCGGTGCGCCGGTGCCGCGCGACTCGCACTGAT
>NZ_JARESQ010000047.1:0-1200 GCF_046028085.1 Paraburkholderia sp. RL17-380-BIE-A | reverse complement strand
CATGACCGAAGCATTCCTGTGCGACGCGATTCGCACCCCCATCGGCCGCTACGCGGGTTCGCTGTCGTCGGTGCGCGCCGACGATCTGGGCGCGGTGCCGCTCAAGGCGCTGATGGAGCGCAACAAGGACGTCGACTGGAACGCGATCGACGACGTGATCTACGGCTGCGCGAACCAGGCCGGTGACGACAACCGCAACGTCGCGCGTATGTCGCTGTTGCTGGCCGGTTTGCCGCAAGGCGTGCCGGGCACGACGGTGAATCGTCTGTGCGGCTCGGGCATGGACGCCGTCGGCATTGCCGCGCGCGCCATCAAGTCGGGCGAGGCCGCGTTGATGGTGGCGGGCGGTGTGGAAAGCATGAGCCGCGCGCCGTTCGTGATGGGTAAGGCAACCAGCGCGTTCTCGCGTCAGGCCGAAATCTATGACACGACCATCGGCTGGCGTTTCGTCAACCCGTTGATGAAGAAACTGTACGGTGTCGATTCGATGCCGGAGACCGGCGAAAACGTCGCGACCGACTACAACATCAGCCGCGCCGATCAGGACGCTTTTGCGCTGCGCAGCCAGCAGAAAGCGGCGCGCGCGCAACGCGACGGCACGCTCGCGCAGGAAATCGTCGGCGTGACGATCGCGCAGAAGAAGGGCGACCCGATCACGGTGTTGCAAGACGAGCATCCGCGTGAAACGAGCCTCGAAACGCTCGCCAAGCTCAAGGGCGTGGTGCGTCCGGACGGCACGGTCACGGCAGGCAACGCGTCGGGCGTGAACGACGGCGCAGCGGCACTGCTGCTGGCCAATGAAGAAACGGCGAAGCGCTTCGGCCTCACGCCGCGCGCTCGCGTGCTGGGTATCGCAACGGCCGGCGTCGCGCCGCGCGTGATGGGCATCGGCCCCGCGCCCGCCACGCAGAAACTGCTGGCGCGCCTGGACATGACCATCGATCAATTCGACGTGATCGAACTGAATGAGGCCTTCGCTTCGCAAGGCATCGCGGTGCTGCGCGCACTCGGCGTGGCCGACGACGACGCTCGCGTGAATCCGAATGGCGGCGCGATCGCCCTCGGCCACCCGCTCGGGATGAGCGGCGCGCGTCTGGTGACTACGGCGATGTATCAGTTGCATCGCACGCAAGGCCGTTTTGCGCTGTGCACGATGTGTATCGGCGTTGGCCAGGGTATTGCGATCGCGATTGAACGGGT
>NZ_JARESQ010000046.1:0-1213 GCF_046028085.1 Paraburkholderia sp. RL17-380-BIE-A | reverse complement strand
ACGCGCAGGTCGGTGTCGAACGAGAACGGCACGCCTTGCAGCAGGTTGCCGAACGCGACGCCGAACACCAGCGCCGGCACGAAGCCGCCGACGAACAGCGCCCAGTCCCACGCACTGCGCCAGCGCGGGTCTTCACGCTTGCTGCGGTAGTCGAAGCCGACCGGCCGGAAGAACAGCGAGAACAGCACGAGCAGCATCGCGAAGTAAAACCCGGAGAACGAGGCCGCGTACACCAGCGGCCACGCGGCGAACATTGCGCCGCCGGCGGTGATGAGCCACACCTGATTGCCTTCCCAGGTCGCGCCCACGGTGTTCACGACAATGCGCCGCTCGGCGTCGGTCCTGCCGATGAAGGGCAGCAGGATCGCCGCGCCCATGTCGAAGCCGTCGGTGAGCGCAAAGCCGATCAGCAGCACGCCGATCAGCACCCACCAGATGAGTTTGAGGCTTGCATAATCCATGATGTTCTTTTCCCTTGAAACTCGGTGGCGGCGAATCAGGCGACCGTGTTGGTCGGCAACGGCTGGTTCAGCGGCCGATTCGGCGGCTGTTGTTCATGGTGGTAACGGCCCGTATGCAGCGACGAGGGACCGAGCCGCGCATACTTGAACATCAGCATGATCTCGATGATGAACAGCACCGTGTAGAACACCACGAAGCCCCCGATACTCAGATACAGGTCGCCTGCCGTCAGGCTCGAGGCCGACAGGCTGGTGGGCAGAATGCCCGCGATGGTCCACGGCTGGCGGCCCACTTCCGCGACAATCCAGCCGAATTCCGCCGCGAGCCACGGCAGCGGAATCGCCCACACGGCCCAGCGCAGGAACCAGCGGCGTTTCTCCAGCAGCAGCGAGCGCTGCGCGCAGAACCAGAACGCCAGCACGAAGGTGGCGAGGAACAGGATGCCGAGGCCCACCATCAGGCGGAACGAGAAGAACACGGGCGCCACGGGCGGGATCGTTTTCTTCGCGGCCTGGGTGATCTGGTCGGGCGTGGCGTCGGTGACGTTCGCGGTGAACTGCTTGAGCATCAGGCCGTAGCCGAGGTCCTGCTTGTGCGCGTCGAAGGCGGCTTTGGCTTCGTCGGTGACGTCGCCCTGTTTCAGCTTCTGCAGCGCGGCGTAGGCGAGCATGCCGTTCCTGATGCGCGCCTCGTTGCGCACCATCAGGTCCTTCAGGCCGACCACGGGTTCGTCGAGTGAGCGCGTGGCGAT
>NZ_JARESQ010000045.1:0-1266 GCF_046028085.1 Paraburkholderia sp. RL17-380-BIE-A | reverse complement strand
CGTGCTCGATGCACCGGCAGATGGTCTGTCGGTGGATCAAACGCTCGACATTGCGCAGCAATACGATCTGGTGGTGATCCACACCAGCACACCGTCCTTTCCGACCGACGCCCTGTTCGCCGAAGACCTGAAGAAGCGCAAGCCGTCGGTTTTGATCGGCATGGTGGGCGCGAAGGTCGCCGTCGATCCTCACAATTCGCTGGTTGCCACCGAGGCGATCGATTTCCTCTGCCGCGAAGAATTCGACTTCACCTGTCAGGAAGTGGCCGAAGGCAAACCGTTCTCACAGATCAAGGGTTTGAGCTATCGCGCCGCCGACGGTTCGATCGAACACAACGAAGCGCGCCCGATCCTCGAAAACATGGACGAGCTGCCGTTCGTGGCGCCCATCTACAAGCGCGATCTGAAGATCGACAACTACTTCATCGGCTATCTGAAGCATCCGTACGTGTCGATTTACACGGGTCGCGGCTGCCGCTCGAAGTGCACGTTCTGCTTGTGGCCACAAACCGTGGGCGGCCACCGCTACCGCACGCGCTCGGTCGAGAACGTGCTGGCCGAAGTGAAGTGGATTCGCGACAACATGCCCGAAGTAAAGGAGATCATGTTCGACGACGACACGTTCACCGATTTCAAGCCGCGCGTTGAGGAAATCGCCCGCGGGCTCGGAAAATTGGGCGTGACGTGGTCGTGCAACGCGAAGGCGAACGTGCCTTACTCGACGCTGAAGATCATGAAGGAAAACGGCCTGCGCCTGCTGCTGGTCGGCTACGAGTCCGGCGACGACCAGATTCTGCTGAACATCAAGAAGGGTCTGCGCACCGACATCGCGCGCCGTTTCAGCGAAGATTGCCGCAATCTCGGCATCAAGATTCACGGCACCTTCATTCTCGGTCTGCCCGGCGAGACGCAGGACACGATCCAGAAGACGATCGAATACGCCAAGGAGATCAATCCGCACACGATCCAGGTGTCGCTCGCCGCGCCGTATCCCGGCACCAGGCTTTACAACGAGGCCGTTGAAAACGGCTGGCTCGAAGAGAACAAGGTGATCAACCTCGTCAGCAAATCAGGCGTGCAGCTCGCGGCGATCGGCTATCCGCACCTGTCGCGCGACGAGATCTACCATCAGCTAGAAAACTTCTATAAGCGTTTCTATTTCCGGCCGTCGAAGATCTGGGAAATCCTGCGCGAGATGCTGACGAGCTGGGACATGATGAAGCGGCGCTTGCGTGAAGGCGTCGAATTCTTCCGTTTCCTGCGCGC
>NZ_JARESQ010000044.1:0-1774 GCF_046028085.1 Paraburkholderia sp. RL17-380-BIE-A | reverse complement strand
ACCATCATCGTCTTGTCCATGTAGAACAGGTCGTTGTCGAGCCCGGCGTAGCCTGCTGCCATCGACCGCTTGTTGACGATCACCGTGCGCGCCTTGTACGCCTCGATAATCGGCATGCCCGCGATCGGCGATTTCGGATCGTTCTTCGCCGCCGGGTTCACCACGTCGTTCGCGCCGAGCACCAGCACCACGTCGACCTGCCCGAACTCGCCGTTGATGTCGTCCATTTCGTAGACCATGTCATAGGCGACTTCGGCTTCGGCGAGCAGCACGTTCATGTGCCCAGGCATGCGGCCGGCCACCGGGTGAATCGCGTACTTCACCTCGATGCCTTTCTCCACCAGCTTGTCGGTCAGTTCCTTCAACGCATGCTGCGCACGTGCGACGGCGAGGCCATAACCCGGCACGATCACCACGGTTTCGGCATTGCCGAGCATGAACGCTGCATCATCGGCCGAACCGGATTTCACCGGACGTTGCTCAGCCGACCCACCCGCCGCCGCCGCGCCCGGCTCGTTGCCGAAGCCACCGAGAATCACGTTGAAGAACGAGCGGTTCATCGCCCGGCACATGATGTACGACAGAATCGCACCGGACGACCCCACCAGCGAGCCCGCGATGATCAGCATCGGATTGTTCAGCGAGAAGCCGATACCCGCCGCCGCCCAGCCCGAATACGAGTTGAGCATCGACACGACCACCGGCATGTCCGCGCCGCCAATCGGAATGATGATCAGCACGCCGAGCACGAACGCGATCAGCGTCATGATGATGAACGGCAGCCACGATTGCGTGAGAAAGAAGATCACGCCGAAGCCGAGCATCGCGAGCGCGAGCAGCAGGTTGATCAGATGCTGGCCGGCATACACGACCGGCGCGCCCTGGAACAGCCGGAACCTGTACTTGCCCGACAGCTTGCCGAACGCGATCACCGAACCCGAGAACGTGATCGCGCCGACGAACGTGCCGATGAACAGTTCGACGCGATTGCCATACGGCAGGAAGCCCGGCGCGGTGTTCTCCGGATCGACGAGACCGAACGCGGACGGCTCCGACACCACCGCATACGCGATACACACGGCGGCGAGACCGATCAGCGAGTGCATCGCCGCGACCAGTTCCGGCATCTTGGTCATCTCGACGCGCGCGGCGACGAACGCGCCGACCGCGCCGCCGATCACCAGCGCGACCAGCAGCAGACCGAGACCCAGGCCGAGGTTCGAGCCGAGCCCGTTCGCCTGCTTGACGATCAGCGCGATGGTGGTGAGGATCGCGATCGCCATCCCGACCATGCCGAAGGTGTTGCCGATGCGTGCGGTTTTAGGATTGGACAGCCCCTTGAGCGCCTGGATGAAGCAGACCGACGCGACCAGATAAAGCAGCGTGACGACGTTCAGACTCATTACGCGTTCTCCTTGGCCGTCTTGTCTGCGATCAGCTTCTTCGGCTCTTTCTTGCGGAACATCTCGAGCATTCGCCTCGTCACTAAAAACCCGCCGAACACGTTGACGGCCGCGAGCGCGACGGCCAGCGTGCCGAAGAATTTGCCGGGCGTGCCCAGCGTAAGGCCCGCAGCGAGCATGGCGCCGACGATCACGATCGCCGAGATCGCGTTGGTCACGGCCATCAGCGGCGTGTGCAGCGCGGGCGTGACGTTCCAGACCACGTGGTAGCCGACGTAAATCGCCAGCACGAAGATGATCAGGTTGATGACGGTGTGGTTGATGACTTCCATCGCCGTTCTCCGTTAAGACTTGCGCGTGACTTCACCATC
>NZ_JARESQ010000043.1:0-2153 GCF_046028085.1 Paraburkholderia sp. RL17-380-BIE-A | reverse complement strand
AAGTATCAAGTCTCACACAGTAATGAAAGGAAGGTTTGACTGTCGCAAGATGGTTGGATCATTCGTCAGTACGTTGAGTGAGCGACCGGTTCTTAACGGAACCGAAAAACAGTAACAGGTTTGAACTGAAGAGTTTGATCCTGGCTCAGATTGAACGCTGGCGGCATGCCTTACACATGCAAGTCGAACGGCAGCACGGGGGCAACCCTGGTGGCGAGTGGCGAACGGGTGAGTAATACATCGGAACGTGTCCTGTAGTGGGGGATAGCCCGGCGAAAGCCGGATTAATACCGCATACGATCTGTGGATGAAAGCGGGGGATCCTTCGGGACCTCGCGCTACAGGGGCGGCCGATGGCAGATTAGCTAGTTGGTGGGGTAAAGGCCTACCAAGGCGACGATCTGTAGCTGGTCTGAGAGGACGACCAGCCACACTGGGACTGAGACACGGCCCAGACTCCTACGGGAGGCAGCAGTGGGGAATTTTGGACAATGGGCGAAAGCCTGATCCAGCAATGCCGCGTGTGTGAAGAAGGCCTTCGGGTTGTAAAGCACTTTTGTCCGGAAAGAAAACCTCGTGGTTAATACCCGTGGGGGATGACGGTACCGGAAGAATAAGCACCGGCTAACTACGTGCCAGCAGCCGCGGTAATACGTAGGGTGCAAGCGTTAATCGGAATTACTGGGCGTAAAGCGTGCGCAGGCGGTCCGCTAAGACAGATGTGAAATCCCCGGGCTTAACCTGGGAACTGCATTTGTGACTGGCGGGCTAGAGTATGGCAGAGGGGGGTAGAATTCCACGTGTAGCAGTGAAATGCGTAGAGATGTGGAGGAATACCGATGGCGAAGGCAGCCCCCTGGGCCAATACTGACGCTCATGCACGAAAGCGTGGGGAGCAAACAGGATTAGATACCCTGGTAGTCCACGCCCTAAACGATGTCAACTAGTTGTTGGGGATTCATTTCCTTAGTAACGTAGCTAACGCGTGAAGTTGACCGCCTGGGGAGTACGGTCGCAAGATTAAAACTCAAAGGAATTGACGGGGACCCGCACAAGCGGTGGATGATGTGGATTAATTCGATGCAACGCGAAAAACCTTACCTACCCTTGACATGTATGGAACCTGGCTGAGAGGTCGGGGTGCCCGAAAGGGAGCCATAACACAGGTGCTGCATGGCTGTCGTCAGCTCGTGTCGTGAGATGTTGGGTTAAGTCCCGCAACGAGCGCAACCCTTGTCCCTAGTTGCTACGCAAGAGCACTCTAGGGAGACTGCCGGTGACAAACCGGAGGAAGGTGGGGATGACGTCAAGTCCTCATGGCCCTTATGGGTAGGGCTTCACACGTCATACAATGGTCGGAACAGAGGGTCGCCAACCCGCGAGGGGGAGCCAATCCCAGAAAACCGATCGTAGTCCGGATCGCACTCTGCAACTCGAGTGCGTGAAGCTGGAATCGCTAGTAATCGCGGATCAGCATGCCGCGGTGAATACGTTCCCGGGTCTTGTACACACCGCCCGTCACACCATGGGAGTGGGTTTTACCAGAAGTGGCTAGTCTAACCGCAAGGAGGACGGTCACCACGGTAGGATTCATGACTGGGGTGAAGTCGTAACAAGGTAGCCGTATCGGAAGGTGCGGCTGGATCACCTCCTTTCTCGAGCTAACGCGTCAATGTGTTGAGCGCTCACGCTTATCGGCTGTGAAATTTAGACAGACTCAGGGGTCTGTAGCTCAGTCGGTTAGAGCACCGTCTTGATAAGGCGGGGGTCGATGGTTCGAATCCATCCAGACCCACCAAAGTCTTGTCTGGTGTGCTGATCGATAACCTCTGGGTATCAACAGGTAGAGATTATCTGTGCATGACTGGGGGATTAGCTCAGCTGGGAGAGCACCTGCTTTGCAAGCAGGGGGTCGTCGGTTCGATCCCGTCATCCTCCACCAATCCTCAATGCGTAGCGTTCTGTGAGAAGCAGAGCGTTGTGCATTGGCGATTGAGCCAGTCAGAGTGATACGCGGTTATAGCAACTGCGATATCGGCTGTCGTTCTTTAACAATCAGGAAGAAGTAGTAAAGAGATTCACGAAAGATCACTTAGAGATGGGTGATCGAGTAGGTGAATCAGGGTTGTGATTGTATCAATGTATGAAAAGGT
>NZ_JARESQ010000042.1:0-2176 GCF_046028085.1 Paraburkholderia sp. RL17-380-BIE-A | reverse complement strand
GGCTGGCTTGAGGTCCCCGCCGTGGGATGGGTCGACACATACAAACCTTGCCCCGCCCTGAGCGCACCATACGCATCGGATTTCAGGTCAAAGCCGCTGCCGAGGTAAGCACCGCGCGAGTTACCTGTTTGCGCGATCAGATAGCCGAGATGCAGTTGGGAATTTGCACTGGTGCTGTATAGCTGCACGCGGTTCTGGCCGGTGGCATCGTCCATCACCATCTGGTTGTAACCGCTGCCTTGATACTCCTTGGACTTGTAGCCCGACAGGATCCCATTCGAATGCCAATCCGGCGTCTTTGCACTGTTATAGGTACGTCCGGTAACGAGCGGCTTGTCGCAGTCGCCGTCGAGGAAAGACACGATGACTTCTTCGCCGATGCGCGGTACGTGTACGCTGCCGTGCCCGCCCCCCGCGTGCGATTGCGCGACGCGCATCCAGCACGACGCGTTCTCATCGCCGGGGTTCAGCCGGTCCCAGTGCATCTGCACCTTGATACGGTTCAGTGGGTCCGTGAAGACTTCCTCGTTCGCTGGGCCGACCACCGTCGCCGTCTGCATGTGCATCTTCGGCTTGCTGTGCTCGAACGGGCTGCGGAACGGGACTGTTCTGCGCTGCGCTTCGACAGAGACCAACAGGAAACCTTCGCTACCGTCGGCCGACTTGATGAGCAGCGTTGGATCGTTAGCGTGCTGTGCACGGGCCGCAGTGATCGTTTGCTTCAGGCTGTGCGGGAAATCCGTCGTCCCGCTCGACACCGGCAGGTTATTCTCGATGACCCATTCAACGGCGATAACCGCGAACTGCCGGTCCTGCTGACTATCGGCGCCATGCCCCGGATGGTCCTGCAGTTCGAACCAGCGCCCCGCGTCGATGCGGCGGACCGCGCCTACGCCGTGGAAGCGCTTCGCGCGCGATTCCCACTCCTCCATCCTCACCTTCGAGAGGTGGTCGCCGCGATCCTGCTGTCCGTATGTATAAGCGCCCGTGTACTCGTACACCTCGGCCTGCTGCGGCAGGTTGCCCTGCGTGGTCAGCGTGGGGACCGTCGTGCCTTTCGGATTCGCGCCCGTGGGCGGCGCCTTGTAATCGAACGTACGCGTGGTGAGTGTCGTGCTCTGCAGCGTGCGCGTGCCGCTCCACTGCACGAAGGCATCCGTTTCGCTGTTGGTGCCCGACCGGTAGAAATCCACCGTCTGCGGCGACAGCGGTTGCAGGCTACCGATGTCGTCGGTCACGACCAGGGTATGAGATTTACCATCGGCAGCCTGTTCGAAATAGCCGAACAGGCCTTCCGTTTCCATTAGCCGGTGGCAGAAATTCCAGTCGTCCTCATATTGCACGCAGAACGAGCGCTGCGGCAAAGGATTGCGCAATGCAAAACGGAATGCACCCTGCGCCTGCGGATGCATATTGAATACATCGGTGAGAATTTCATCGACGGCTTTATCCTGCCAGATTCGTGCATCTTTTCTGAAATGCAGAAAATGCATCCAGGAGACGAAGCCGATCTGATAGCTGGTAATCGCACTATCAGAGCCTAACCGGCGGGCGGTATGGACATAACCGTGATGCGGGGCGTAAGACTGGTCGGTTTGCTGGGTCCAGAGCGTGACCGGCTGGGCGATCAGCGTTTTCAGTTCAATATTGTCATTGGTTGAAACGACGTCCAGCGTAAATCCGTAGTCCCGGCCCAGGCGGGAATGGCCCACCAGCCTTTGCGGCAACAGGACATTGGCACCCAACGGCGTATCAAGCTTTAACAGGCGATCACTTTGCAACAAGCCGCCTTTGATCGCTGCGATTATGTCCTGAGCACCCATACCGCCTCTTGTTTATGCAAATTGCGCCCCCGCGCCATCGCGCGATAATACAAAAGATCAGACGTTTACCGCAATCGCATATTCAGAAATAAATGTTAAATCGGAATTAATTGCCTTTCTCTTTAATGCCATTCGAATAGAGGTAAAAAGGTCACCCTGTGATTGCTGTCATACGCCATGGGGCCGCATATCTCTGGCGAGCAGTACGCGCTGCAGCCAACCAAAACGGGCAGAGCCACACGGTTATGCTTCTGTGGACATCATCTGCTGAGAAGCAACCAATCGAGGCGGCGGATGGCAGCCGCAAATACATAAATCATCGCTTAATGCGGCGTGTCTTCCATCCGGCGCGG
>NZ_JARESQ010000041.1:0-3225 GCF_046028085.1 Paraburkholderia sp. RL17-380-BIE-A | reverse complement strand
GAGACACACCCGTTATAGGGTCAAGCGAACAAGTGCATGTGGTGGATGCCTTGGCGATCACAGGCGATGAAGGACGCGGTAGCCTGCGAAAAGCGGTGGGGAGCTGGCAAACGAGCTTTGATCCACCGATATCCGAATGGGGAAACCCACTCCTTATGGAGTATCCGTAGCTGAATACATAGGCTACGTGAAGCGAACGCGGTGAACTGAAACATCTAAGTAACCGCAGGAAAAGAAATCAACCGAGATTCCCAGAGTAGTGGCGAGCGAAATGGGACCAGCCTGTACTCTTTATCTTCATTGTTAGTCGAAGGCTCTGGAAAGTGCCGCCATAGCAGGTGATAGCCCTGTAGACGAAAACAGCGAGGAAGAACTAGGTGTACGACAAGTAGGGCGGGACACGTGAAATCCTGTCTGAAGATGGGGGGACCATCCTCCAAGGCTAAATACTCGTGATCGACCGATAGTGAACCAGTACCGTGAGGGAAAGGCGAAAAGAACCCCGGGAGGGGAGTGAAATAGATCCTGAAACCGCATGCATACAAACAGTCGGAGCCTCGCAAGGGGTGACGGCGTACCTTTTGTATAATGGGTCAGCGACTTACATTCAGTGGCAAGCTTAACCGATTAGGGCAGGCGTAGCGAAAGCGAGTCCGAACAGGGCGTTCAGTCGCTGGGTGTAGACCCGAAACCAGGTGATCTATCCATGGCCAGGATGAAGGTGCGGTAACACGTACTGGAGGTCCGAACCCACTAACGTTGAAAAGTTAGGGGATGAGCTGTGGATAGGGGTGAAAGGCTAAACAAACCTGGAAATAGCTGGTTCTCTCCGAAAACTATTTAGGTAGTGCCTCGTGTATCACCTTCGGGGGTAGAGCACTGTCATGGTTGTGGGGTCCATTGCGGATTACTACGCCATAGCAAACTCCGAATACCGAAGAGTGCAATCACGGGAGACAGACATCGGGTGCTAACGTCCGGTGTCAAGAGGGAAACAACCCAGACCGCCAGCTAAGGTCCCCAAATATTGCTAAGTGGGAAACGAAGTGGGAAGGCTAAAACAGTCAGGAGGTTGGCTTAGAAGCAGCCATCCTTTAAAGAAAGCGTAATAGCTCACTGATCGAGTCGTCCTGCGCGGAAGATGTAACGGGGCTAAGCAATATACCGAAGCTGCGGATGCACATTTATGTGCATGGTAGGAGAGCGTTCCGTAAGCCTGCGAAGGTGCATTGAAAAGTGCGCTGGAGGTATCGGAAGTGCGAATGCTGACATGAGTAGCGATAAAGGGGGTGAAAGGCCCCCTCGCCGTAAGCCCAAGGTTTCCTACGCAACGTTCATCGGCGTAGGGTGAGTCGGCCCCTAAGGCGAGGCAGAAATGCGTAGCTGATGGGAAGCAGGTTAATATTCCTGCACCATTGTTAAATGCGATGGGGGGACGGATCGCGGAAGGTTGTCCGGGTGTTGGAAGTCCCGGTCCTTGCATTGGAGAAGGCGCTTAGGCAAATCCGGGCGCGGAATTCAAGGGTGTGAGGCCATTCACTTCGGTGAAGAAGCAACTGGAAGTGGTTCCAAGAAAAGCCTCTAAGCTTCAGTTTAACAAGACCGTACCGCAAACCGACACAGGTGGGCGAGATGAGTATTCTAAGGCGCTTGAGAGAACTCGGGAGAAGGAACTCGGCAAATTGGTACCGTAACTTCGGGATAAGGTACGCCCCTGTAGCTTGACTGGCCTGCGCCAGAAGGGTGAAGGGGTTGCAATAAACTGGTGGCTGCGACTGTTTAATAAAAACACAGCACTCTGCAAACACGAAAGTGGACGTATAGGGTGTGACGCCTGCCCGGTGCCGGAAGATTAAATGATGGGGTGCAAGCTCTTGATTGAAGTCCCGGTAAACGGCGGCCGTAACTATAACGGTCCTAAGGTAGCGAAATTCCTTGTCGGGTAAGTTCCGACCTGCACGAATGGCGTAACGATGGCCACACTGTCTCCTCCCGAGACTCAGCGAAGTTGAAGTGTTTGTGATGATGCAATCTCCCCGCGGCTAGACGGAAAGACCCCATGAACCTTTACTGTAGCTTTGCATTGGACTTTGAACCGGTCTGTGTAGGATAGGTGGGAGGCTTTGAAGCGTGGACGCCAGTCTGCGTGGAGCCGACCTTGAAATACCACCCTGGTTTGTTTGAGGTTCTAACCTTGGTCCGTTATCCGGACTGGGGACAGTGCATGGTAGGCAGTTTGACTGGGGCGGTCTCCTCCCAAAGTGTAACGGAGGAGTACGAAGGTACGCTAGGTACGGTCGGAAATCGTGCTGATAGTGCAATGGCATAAGCGTGCTTAACTGCGAGACCGACAAGTCGAGCAGGTGCGAAAGCAGGTCATAGTGATCCGGTGGTTCTGTATGGAAGGGCCATCGCTCAACGGATAAAAGGTACTCTGGGGATAACAGGCTGATACCGCCCAAGAGTTCATATCGACGGCGGTGTTTGGCACCTCGATGTCGGCTCATCTCATCCTGGGGCTGTAGCCGGTCCCAAGGGTATGGCTGTTCGCCATTTAAAGAGGTACGTGAGCTGGGTTTAAAACGTCGTGAGACAGTTTGGTCCCTATCTGCCGTGGGCGCTGGATATTTGAAGGGGGCTGCTCCTAGTACGAGAGGACCGGAGTGGACGAACCTCTGGTGTACCGGTTGTCACGCCAGTGGCATCGCCGGGTAGCTATGTTCGGAAGAGATAACCGCTGAAAGCATCTAAGCGGGAAACTCGCCTTAAGATGAGATATCCCCGGGGCTTCGAGCCCCTTGAAGGGTCGTTCAAGACCAGGACGTTGATAGGTCAGGTGTGGAAGCGCAGTAATGCGTTAAGCTAACTGATACTAATTGCCCGTAAGGCTTGATCCTATAACAGGTGTGTCTTGCGATGATCGTTAGTGCTTCAGCACTTACGAGCATCCCACCCCCGAAGGGGGCAGGGACGCCACACACGGTTGAGTGATCAGTGTTGTGCCAGAAACAGCACAACCCCAAGCTTGCCTGGTGAGCATCACCAGAAACTACTTCTTCCAGATTGGTTGGGCTGTCCCCAAAGACAGCGCAGCAACAAGTCATGCCTGATGACCATAGCGAGTCGGTCCCACCCCTTCCCATCCCGAACAGGACCGTGAAACGACTCCACGCCGATGATAGTGCGGATTCCCGTGTGAAAGTAGGTAATCGTCAGGCTCCCCAG
>NZ_JARESQ010000040.1:0-4429 GCF_046028085.1 Paraburkholderia sp. RL17-380-BIE-A | reverse complement strand
CTACGAATGCGGTACAGAGTCTTTTGAGGAGCATGGGGTATGTATCGAGCGATCGCACGCCGTCCATCACAGGCGCGCATTGTGCGGTGTTGCCAACACTGGCAACCTTGTAGTCCGGACCCTGACGATTCGAAAGAGTGCCTCGCGCGGCGGGCGACGTGACACGTCGAATTGGTGTGGGATATCGTCCGGGTTAACGGCGGTGCGCGGCACGAGTTGAGCGAATTTTCAGCTGGATCGTCAGCATGGCTCCGACCACGCTGACGACTCGAACGAACTGTGCGGGCAACAAGCGGTTTAGCAAGACGGTTGTCAAAAGTCCGTGCTGTCCGGGTATTACGCCGAAGGCAGAGCAGCCTCCGCAGGTAATCCTAACTTCACGGACCGCGGACTGTCCGGCTGGCGAATTTTTAATGTGATCTGTGTGCAGGGCCGTCGGCAGATACGGACATGCTTTCAACGGCCATCGGCGGGCCAGACGAGCGCGCAGCCGATTCTTCCTCGCGCGACCCGGTTTCGTGAAGCTGGCAAAAATACAGGCGTACTTCAAACTGTGTCTGTAACTCCGCGCGGCGGTGAACGTCGCGCGGCGCCATCGAACATTCTCCGTCAGTTACCACCGCCATAGAGCGCGTTCAACCGATCCAATGTGCCGTCCTTTTGGGCACGCCATAATTCCTGATAGACCTCAGAGCGGGTCTTTCCGACGTGTGCACCGCTCTCACTGCCACCCGCGAAAACGCCGCCCACTGCGTCCGAAGTCATCGCCGCGTTGCTGTTGGTTGCCGCGCTGGACGTATCCGCGTTTTCATCCGAATAGGCGAGCGTGGCGCCAAACGTCAGGACGGCAACTGGAATGAGGGTAAGGATCTTCATCGTATTCTCCAGAGAGTACGTAGATATGCTTCGGCGCAGCCCAAAATGCGCGCGGCAGGCGCCGGGCTCGGTGCCGGGGCAAGAAAGAACGTCAGACGGTCCTGGGCGAACGGCACGCAAATGGATTACTGAATCGGGACGTTATTTATTCCCGTGCCGTCGTCCTGTTTGTGAGGTCATGGCCACCCGAGCAAGCGACCGCTGACGGTCAACTTATGTTTCAAACTGCTTACTATTTCGATTTGCTGTCGATGGTACGTTCCTCGGCACTAATGGAAACGAAGGGCGCCCACGCACAGGGAATTATTAATGGGACCTGCACGCTTTACGAATCACATGCAGAAAAGTATTCAGAATCCTTCGCTTGCATTACCGGCCCTCGTTTTCACGCACGCATGAAAGGTCTGACTATCAGATTCAAGCCTGCGGCACGTGGCGGCGATACGGCAGCGTAGAGTTAGTGGACAGGCTGTTGGCTTACCAAAGGAGCGCGAGTGAATCCCGGAATCGCGGATTTTTAGAAGCCGGGTTATTCCCGGCTCGTCATCAGATGCTCTGAGATCGCGTGCGTCCGGATGGCGGCCAGGATAACGAGGGGAGGAAACGCGATTGCCTCGCGTGCGCCGCAGGAAAAGTGAAGCCGGGCGAGTGACGCGCACCGGTTATCTGGGTGTCCGGGTCTCGCCGGTGTCGTCCGCCTCCCCGGCACGTGACCCCGACACATTTGCGGTCGTTAAAGTTGCCCGGACTCGCGAGGCGGCAAATAGTGCGATATCCGGCTGACCACAGGTGCCGTACGGGTACCTTGGCCCAGCATGGTGGGGATTTCATCGAGGCGCAGCAAGGTCAGATTGCCGCCGTAGACAACACCCGTGTCCACGTTTATCACATTGTGGCTAACTTTCGGCTCAGCTGAAGGTGTATGTCCCACGATGACAGCCGCGACCCCTTCCACCCAGCCGCACGCGTCACCTCTTCCGGACTTAAGGCCCTTGAGCACTCGGGCTGCCACGCGGCGCATCGAACCGAAGCCTTTCTCTTGTCGCAGATTCCAACGTGACCGATCCCAGATCAACTTGCGCCGGATTTTCCCGTCAATACCTTCCTGCATTAGCGCTTCGACGGTTCTGGACCACGATCGCAGAGGGACGTTGGCATGTACGATGCCGACCAGACCAAAGTCTGTCTCGATTTCTATTGCGTAGGGAAGGGCCGCCATATAGGCAACTATGGCGTCTATTGCCTCTTCGTCTCCCGTCATGTCGAGCAACCATCCGCCGCCGTTGGCCCGAACGAAGCCCTCGCCAGCGTCACAAAGACGCCAGCGCACGATCGAATCCTCATGATTGCCGCGCACCGACTGGATGTCGTACCGACGCACGACGTCCAGGACCGCTGGCGATTCGAACCCTCTGTCGACCAGGTCTCCGACGGCAAAGACCCTGTCGCGCGAGCGATCGAACTGACTAGCCTCGAGTTCCCTCCGTAGCCGCGTGAAACAACCGTGCAGGTCGCCAACGACAAAATCGCGACCTGACGTATTTTTTTTAAAGCGCCGAACAGGTACGAATGTCTGTTGCATGTTTTGCCGCCGTAATGAGGTCCACGTTGAACCCTCGTGGGAAGTGACCAGGGATCGAAATGTTCAACGCTAGTTGTGAGAACGACAGGTCGGGTGTTGTGTATGACTTCCTGCGCGAGGGAGAGGCCGACTTAAAAGTAGTGTCGGGTGCCAATTGGCCGCGAGCGGTATCTGTTTGTTACCAGATGTGTACTTTGAAGAATTGTGCTTTGAGGGTCGCTGGATTGATCGAAGGTGCTTCTGCGGGCAAGGACGGGCCAGGGAGAGTCGGATTGCCCGCCAACCTTCGTTTCCGCGGCTTTAATATTTACTGTCGGTTACAACGCCTGACAAAAAGAAAGGTGAAACACAGAGCGATGCAGAGAAGGCGCAGGCCTCTGCTTCTACTCGTCAGCCTGCGAGGCTGGAAGAAATGGCTCGCGGCCAGGCACACCGCCACAACTTCGGATAATCAATCGTTGGCTGGGATTCTCGAAGGCGCTGCGGATATCCCCACCGCGAGTTTTTGACCGCCGCAGCCGAGGGGAAACCCATGGGCTGACAGGCACAACGGTTGCGCGCCGATAAGAGCGTACATTTGGCGCATGTAGGGGACACACCTTGCCAGTTCTTGTTGGACTTTTTACCTCCTACCGGGACGCCGAGGAGGCACTTGGCGCGTTGGAAGCGCTCGGCTTAGACCCGGGTAATGGACACCTTTATCAGGGAAGCAGGCACCGCTCGCCGTTTGCCCGGACTTCAGAAACGTTAGACGAGACTTTCCGCGCGGAAGAGCGCGCCGAGTATGCCGCGCATGGTGAATACCTGAGCGTCTGCGGCGCATCAAACCGCTTCGACGCAGGCCCGGGCTACCTCCAGCCAACCGAGACCCTCCCGGCAAGTGCGGACGCATCCATGCGCACGCTCCTGATTGTCGATCTGGGCGAGCTAGGGTGTGCGACAGCGACCGATGTGCTGTACGACTATGGCGCCGTGGCCGTAAAGGACGCGTCAGGGCACTCGCGCTTTTCGCCCTACAGAAACGTTTGCCGCAGCCAGGAGTAGCGCAACGCTGCTCACAAACGACCCGGTCATAACACGCCTTGCAAACCATCCGGTTTGCAGGCGCACCCACGCGATCTTTCGGTTGACTCGGCAGGAAGCATTTGCCTGATTGCGCATTCAGAGAAAAGGCTCCCGTGTGCTACTCGTTAGATACAGCAAATTTATTATGTCTCGGTGAATGTATCGGACATTGCCGTGGTCGATGTCGTGATGCGCTTCATCGCGGGCAATGCGCGACCGCATCGGACTGTCGACCCATCGTTTCGGCCTGATGTGATGGCCACGGTGGTGCGTACTTTTCGCCGGCCGGTTTCTCCATCGCGTGAGTTGTTTCGAGAGTCTCGGGCGTCGTTGCTGGGATCGCCTCAACTCGGCGCAAGTCCGAATTGCCGAGAACGCTCGGACTGGTGACTTAAATCGACTCCTCGTTTTTCTGAGGTACGAGACTTGCTCGACCTCTTGGCATTCAAACAAAATTGGAGGTTGGAATGACCGAGTTCGAGCAACCCACCGCTGCCGCAGCGGTATCCCCACCGGTCGCATCTGACCGGTCCAGTTCCTCTGGCGCATCCCAGCAGGGCAACGACGAAGCGCCCACCCGGACGCTATCAGACCTGAAGGACAAGATTGCCTCTGCACAGGAGGTGGTCAAAACGAAGTACCGCGTCGTCTCTGAATCAACCGACGATTACGTTCATGCAGCGCCATGGAAAGCAGTCACGATGGCACTCATCGGCGGACTCATTATCGGAATGCTTGCACGCCGCTAACGCGGATTCGACCTCACTGGAGAAGGAATATGGACCCGGTTTCTCATGGAATTATTTTCTGGCTGATTATTGGTGGCATTGCCGGCGCTTTGGCGGGTCGCATCGTCGACGGCGGCGGCTTCGGGATTGTGGTCGATATCATCGTGGGAATTGTGGG